>PFGG01000081.1 GCA_002783405.1 bacterium (Candidatus Blackallbacteria) CG13_big_fil_rev_8_21_14_2_50_49_14
TAACCTGCCCCTTGGGCATTAACCTGCCCCTTGGGCATTAACCTGCCCCTTGGGCATTAACCTGCCCCTTGGGCATTAACCTGCCCCTTGGGCATTAACTGCACTATACTGAACAGATCCCGCGAAGATCAGTTCGTTTTAAGGAAAAGGTTCAGGATCATGTTGCTTGCTTCCGCGCTCGATGCCCTTTCACTTCAAGAAAGTTTACACATCCCCAATCTCGTTCAGCCCGGCGCTCAGGCGGCATATATTGCCCGCTTGAGCAAAGAGGTACGCACCCAATTGGTGGTGGTGCATGACCGCAAGGAAGCCGAGCAGTATATGGCCTATCTCAAGGCCTTTGGCATAGAAGACTGTGTCTATTACCCCACCCCCGCACTTTCTCCCTACGAATGGAGCGGCGATGAGCGTTTGAGCTGTCATCAGCGTCACCATGTGCGTTACCGTCTGCAATATACAGATACCCCGCCCCAGATTATTCTGGTGGGCTATAAGGGGCTCAGTTACCAAATCATGGACAATATTACCTGGTATCAGCAGACGCTGACCCTGTATCCGGGGGATCGCCTGCCACCGCCGGTTTTGGTACAGCGTCTGATTCAATTGGGTTATCGCCCCTCAGGAAGTATTACCGAGCGCGGTGAGTTTACGCGGCGGGGGGGCACCTTGGATATCTATCCGATGGGGCTGGATCGGGTGCTGCGTTTGGAATGGTTTGACGATGAACTTGAAAAGATTTCCTCATACCGTCTCAACGATCCCCTGGATAAACCCAGCACAGATAAAAGTGGCGTGATTCCCCCAGCCTATGAATGGGTGATTCCTGACAATTTAGAAGCCCTTAAAACCCGCCTGCTGGAAAACCAACGTGGCAATTTTATTGCTCTTGTGCGTGATTTCAGCTATTCTTCTGAGCTTTACCAGATCATGTCGCTGCTGCACCCCGTGGGCGGTTTGCTGCAATGTTTGCCCGACAGCACACGTGTGGTCTGGACGGAGGGCATGCATACCAAGGCCAAGGGCTATGCCCATTTACTCGATGAAACCGCTCAGCAGCGGGCGATTGCACCCCAGCACCTGGGGCGTGAGTCGCTTGAAGCTGAATTGCAGCGCTTTGGCCAATTGCATTTTACGGGCCCCGATGGCCAGGGTTCGGGTACGCTTTTGCCACCGCTTGAAAAAAGCCTGGATCAGCTGACTGCGATTTTGCAGCAAACCCTTCACAAGGGCGGGCGGGTCACGGTGGTGACTCCCCAACCTCAACGTATTCTCTCAATTTTGAGGGAGCGTCGCTGTCCGGTGCAAACCGGGGGCGATGCCCTGAGCACAGGTGCGGTTCAGGTGCTTCAGGGGACTTTGCCTGAGGGCTTTGCCTTTGCTCCCTTGAATTGGTTCTGTTTTACCGATAAGGAACTCTTTCCCGGTCGGCAGCGGATCACCCGCGACAGCAAATTCAAGCGCAATACCTCGCCGCTGCAGCTCAGCCTGCTCAAGGAGGGTATGCTGGTGGTGCATGAAGTACATGGCATTGGGCGTTATAACGGCCTTGTGCAGTTTTCAACCACGGGTGAAACGCGTGAATATCTTTCGGTGCTCTATGCCGGGGATGATCGTCTGCTGGTGCCCGTGGAACAGATGCACCGCCTGCAAATCTACCATGGGGTTGGCGATCAGCGTCTCAAACTGCACAAGCTGGGCGGCGGAGAATGGGAAAAGGCCAAGAGCAAGGTTAAAAAAGCCCTGGTTGAGATTGCCGAGCAATTGCTGCGCACCGAAGCGGCCCGCATGCAGGCCGAAGGCATTACCTATCCTCCCGACAGTGAATGGCAGCGGGAAATGGAATTTGCTTTTCCCTATGAAGAAACCCCCGACCAGCTCAAGGCCATTCTCGATACCAAATTGGATATGGAGCAGCCCGTGCCCATGAACCGCCTGGTCTGTGGCGACGTGGGTTTTGGCAAAACCGAAGTGGCTTTGCGCGCAGCGTTCAAAGCGGCCATGGCGGGTTACCAGGTGGCGCTGCTGGCCCCGACTACGATTTTGGCGCACCAGCATTACCAGGTGCTCAAAGATCGCTTTGCCTCTTATCCCGTACGGGTTGAACTGCTCAGCCGTTACCGCACGGCCAAGGAAAGTGATCAGGTTTTTGCCGATCTCAAGGCCGGTGCCATCGATATTGTGGTGGCCACCCACCGCCTGCTTTCCAAAAAATTGCAGATGAAAAAACTGGGGCTGCTGATTATTGATGAAGAACACCGTTTTGGCGTGATGCAAAAAGAAAAACTCAAGGATATTCAACCCGGTATCGATATCCTGACCATGTCAGCCACCCCGATTCCCCGCACCCTGAATATTGCCCTGGGGGGATTAAAATCTCTCAGTTTGATTGAAACCCCGCCGCCGAACCGACAGCCGATCAAAACGGTGGTGGAACCCTTTAACGATGAAATGCTGAAACAGGCGATTTTTCATGAACTGCAGCGCGGGGGGCAGATTTACTATATTCACAACCGGGTCAAAGATATTGAAACAATAGGCGCCAAGCTTCAACAACTGGCCCCCCAGGCCCGGATTCGCACGGCCCATGGCCAGATGAGCAAGCAGGAACTGGAGCAGACCATGTGGGATTTTTATTCCCACGCCTTTGATATCCTGGTCTGTACCACGATTGTGGAATCGGGGCTGGACATTGCCAATTGCAATACCCTGATCATTGAGCGCGTGGAACTGCTGGGTCTGGCCCAGATTCACCAGTTGCGGGGCCGCGTGGGCCGTTCAAATATTCAGGCCTATGCCTATCTCTTTTATGATCCGCTCAAGCCCCTGACCCGCGAGGCGCGTGAGCGCCTGACGGTGGTGCGTGAATATTCAGATTTGGGGTCGGGTTATTATGTGGCGCTCAAGGATATGGAAATCCGGGGAATTGGCAATCTGGTAGGGCCACAGCAACATGGCAATATTGTTTCAGTCGGTTTTGAAACCTATTGCCAATTGCTTGAAGAGACCATAGCCCTGCTCAAAGGCGAAGTGCGTGAGGCGCGTGAAAGTCAGGCCTGCGTGATCGATCTCAATCTATCGGCCTTTATTCCCGATGGCTGGCTCGATGATGTGGCAGATAAAATGAGGCTTTACCGTATTTTGGCCTATAGCGACGATCTCGAGCAGATTGAACAGCAGCGCAAAGATTTGATTCAGCGCAAGGGCGAATTGCCGCCAGAAGTAGAAACTCTCTGGCGGGTCACACGGGTGCGGATCATGGCTTCTGAGCTGGGAATTCCCAAAATTGGCTTCAAGGGTCAGATGCTGGAATTGCAGGCCGTTTTGCCTGAAAACCGCTTTAAACTTGCGATCCGGCGCAACCCGATGCTTAAAAACTGGCAGTATAAACCCGAAACCTTGCTGCATACCCTGGCTCCTCAGCCACTCAAGAACTTGCAGCGGGTTGAAGCCTTCCTTGCTACACTGATGGAAATGGAAGCAGAACAGCTGGAGGAGCAACCGGTACATGTCGAATAGCCACCTGACCCAAAAAGGAATTGTCGCCATCGCTTTGGTGGTGTTTATGGGCGGGGGCTTTACCGCTGGAACCTGGTATTGGGTCAATCGCTATGATTATGTGGCGCGAGTCAATGGTGAGCGCGTGACCCGGACGGATTTTGCCCGCAGCTTTGAACAGGCCACCCAGCTCTATACCCGCCAGTTGGGCATGGATCTGAATTCTGAGCAGGGCAAAATGCTGCTGCCCATGCTGCGTGAAACCACGCTCAACCAACTGATTGAGAATCAACTGCAGTTGCAGGAAGCGAAAAAGCGCAAACTTACGGTGACTGCAGCTGAAATTGAGGCTGAATATGACAAATACCTGCGCACGGCCTATCAGGGTGATACCGCCCGTATGGAGCGTGAACTGGCTCGCAATAATTATTCCTTGTCAGATTTCCGCGAGGAGTTGCGCAGCCGACTGCTGATGCGCAAACTGCGTGAAGCCTTGGGCAAGGATTTGAAACTGACTGAAAAGCAGCTTGAAAACTATTATAAACAGAACAGTTCCCGTTTTCAGCAGCCTGAAAAAATCGAGGCCCGTCATCTTTTGATCAAGGTAGAGAAACCCGAGCAAGAGGCTGCCGCCAAAGCCCAGATTGAAAAAATTCTGACCGAGCTGAAAGCGGGGGGAGATTTTGCCGCCTTGGCGAAAAAATACTCTCAGGATACTTCCAACAAAGACAAGGGCGGTGATTTGGGGGCTTTTGCAAAAGGGGATATGGTGCCCGCCTTCGAAACCGCAGCTTGGGCGCTTAAACCGGGCGAATTCAGCCAAACGCCAGTGAAAACAGAGTTTGGTTACCATTTGATTCTGCGTGGCAAAACCCATCCTGCCGGGCTGCCGCCCTTGGCTGAGGCCCGCAAACAGTTTGAAAGCCAGCTTTTAGATCAGGAAAAAGAAAAGGCCTTGCGCACCTGGCTCAAAGAACAGCGCAACCAGTCTGAGATTGTCTTGGCAGAAGATATGGAAAAACCACCCGCACCGCCCTCTCCTGCCGCCAGTTCTGCACAGGCTTCTCCTATTGCCGAGGCCTCTGCGCAACCTCAAACTGTTCCGGCGAGTCCTGATAAGTCTGGCGCACCTAAAAGTTCTTCTGCGCCTTGACTTTTAAAAGGAATTTTAACCATGGACAAATTTAAAGACAGTCTGAGAAGATTCTTAAATAAAAAACAAATCGAATTACTCAAGCGATTATCGGCTTCGATGGTTCGTTTGTCTATCCAAATGGTGAGTCCTTTTGTTTTGCCGATTATGAAATTTATGGCGACTTCAGGTGAAGGTACCGATGCCTGTCTTAAGCGGGGGTTTTTGCCTGTTCCTGTACATTTTTATCAGCCTATTCCCGATCTTGAGGATTTAGAAAAAAGAAATATTTGGGCCAAAGAGAGTGCGCTTTCAGGCATTGAGTTTCAGTCAGAAAATTTCTTCGCATTCATGCAAAAAATTGCTGCTGATTTTTCTCACGAATGCGATTGGCCCAATGAACCAACTTCAGATCCGAAGCAATTCCATCTGCACAACAATTGCTTCAGTTATGGTTGTGCCTCAGCCCTGCATTGCATGATTCGCTATTTTAAGCCCAAACGGATTATTGAAGTGGGTTCGGGTTTTTCTTCGCGGGTGATTGCTGCTGCAATAGAGTTGAATCATCCAGAATCTGGCCCAACAGATTACCGCATTGTCGATCCGTATACAAATCTTGATTTAAAGAATTTTCCCGAACAAACCCAGTTGATTCGTCAACAGGTTGAAACACTGGATCTCGCTTTTTTTGAGTCGCTTCAGGAAAACGATATTTTATTCATCGATTCCAGTCATGTTTGCAAACTGGGAAGTGATGTGAACTTTGAAATTCTTGAGGTTTTGCCGAGCTTGAATAAAGGGGTTTTTATTCATTTTCATGATATTAATCTTCCCTATGAATACCCTGAGGTCTATGCCAAAAATCAAAAGTTCCGTGTATTTTGGAACGAGGCTTATTTGCTTCAGGCTTTTTTGGCGTTTAATAAAGAGTTTAAAGTGGTTTTGCCCATGGATTTTGTTCAGCGTCATTTCATCGAGGACCTGAAAGCCCTTTTCCCGGCGAGCTTAAAGACCGATTTTGGTTGGGTCAGTGGAAGTTTTTGGATCCAGCGGATTTTAAAATAAATCAGGCCGGTTTAAGCACCTGCTCAGTTCACCAGAACCTCTGGTAAACTGCTTAGGATGATTTGCCTACGAAAGAAGGATGAGTGATTGTGACAGAACAACGCAAAAAGGGCTCCCAGATTGGTGTTATCGCCATCGTGGCAACCCTCGTAATAGGCAGCGCCGCTGCAGCTGGAAGTTTTTTATGGGCCGGACAAACCGCCTTTGCCGCTAAAGTCAATGGACAGGTGATCAGCACCGATGAATTCACAACCTATGTAGAACGCGCGAAGAAACAATATGCCGGTCAGATTGGCATGGATTTCAATTCCGCAGCCGGTCAGACCATGTTGGTCAACCTCAAGAAAAATATCATGAATTCGCTGGTTGAAATGTCGCTGATGAAGCAAGAGGCCGAAAAAATGGGCCTTAAAGCCGATGAGGCTGAATTCAAATCCAAGTTTGATGAACTGCTCAAGGCCCGCTACAATGGCGACCGCAAAGCCTTTGATGAAGATCTCGAACGCAATAAATATACCTATACTGAATTTGAAACCCAGTTCAAACAGCAGATTTTGCTCAGCAAGCTCTATCAGAAGATCATTGAAAAGGTCAAAATTGAAGACGCTGATCTGAAGAAATACTATGATGAGCATATGGATATGTATAAGGAGCCTGAAAAAATCAAGGCCCAGCATATTCTGATCAAGGCTGAAGAAGGCAAAAAAGACGAAGAAGCCAAAGCCCTGAAAAAGGCTGAAGGCATTCTGGCCCAACTGAAAGCGGGCGGTGATTTTGCCAAACT
This sequence comes from bacterium (Candidatus Blackallbacteria) CG13_big_fil_rev_8_21_14_2_50_49_14, assembly GCA_002783405.1. Classification (NCBI taxonomy): domain Bacteria; phylum Candidatus Blackallbacteria; species bacterium (Candidatus Blackallbacteria) CG13_big_fil_rev_8_21_14_2_50_49_14. The sequence goes on from PFGG01000081.1 coordinate 6,477, forward strand.
GGCCAAAGCCAATTCCGATGATACCTCCAACAAAGACAATGGCGGTGATTTGGGCGCTTTTGGCAAGGGCATGATGGTGCTTCCCTTTGAAGAAGCCGCTTGGAAGCTCAAAGAGGGTGAACTCTCTGGGCCTGTAAAAACCCGTTTTGGTTATCATATTATTAAACGGGGCGGTTTACTGCCTGCCATGACCAAATCTTTTGATGAGGTCAAAGCCGGGATTCGTGATCAATTGGAACGCGAACGCAAACAGAAAACCTTTGAAGACTGGCTCAAACAGCTCAAAGAAAAGTCAAAAATCGAAATCAACGAAAAATTGACAGCCGCTCCGCCTGCACCTCCTGCGGGTGAAGCAGGCAAACCCGGTGAAGCCAAACCAGGGGAAACCAAGCCCGGTGAGCAGCCTGCTGCTCCCCAGACTGAAACCAAAGCCGGTGACGGTCACGAACACTGATTGGCATGACCCAAAAAATTGATGTGGTGGGGCTCGGTCCGGGCCCTGCCCGCCTTTTAACCCTTGAAACCCGTGATTTGCTCATGGCCGGTAATCCGGTCTATTTGCGTACGGCGGTGCATCCTACGGTGGCCGAACTGCGGGAATGGGGCTGTGCCTATACCAGCTTTGACAGTCTCTATGAGCAGGCCCCTGATTTCGACAAGTTGTATGCCCAGATTGTCGAGCAACTTTTGGCGGAGGTTGAGGCCCAGGGCCGGATTGTCTATGCCGTGCCGGGTAATCCCCTGGTGGCTGAGCGCACGGTTCAGCTGCTGCTGGAACGTGGCCCCCAGGAAGGGGTGGAGGTCAAACTGCATACCGCTGTCAGTTGTGTGGATGTAGTGCTTGAGGCCTTGGGGGCGGATCCCAGTGAAGGGCTGACCATTCTCGATGCCCTGACCCTGGAAGCCGATCAATTGGATTTTCGTCGTCCGCAATTGGTGACCCAGATTTATTCGCCCACGATTGCTTCTGAGGTCAAGCTGACCCTGCTGGATCGCCTGGAGCCCGAATACCCCGTGACCCTGGTGCGCGCCGCCAGTTGTGCTGATCAGCAGGTCGAAAGCCTGCCGCTCGAAGAACTGGATCGTGTGACTTGGATCGATCATTTAACCACGCTTTATCTGCCACCTGGGGGGCCAGAAACCCTGGCTCCGCTTGAGTATTTGCGTTGGGTGGTGGCCCGTCTGCGTAACCCCGAAGGCGGTTGCCCCTGGGATTTGAAACAGAATGCGCAGACTTTGCGTAAATATGTGCTTGAAGAAGCCTATGAGGTGGTCGAAGCCATTGATCAGGAGGACCCAGACGCCCTCTGTGAGGAATTGGGAGACCTTTTATTACAGGTCTATCTGCAATCCCAGGTGGCTCAGGATGAAGACCTTTTTGTGCTGGATGAGGTCGCCTTGGGCATTGCTGAAAAGCTGATCTATCGCCATCCCCATGTTTTTGGCGGCCCCACGCTTGAAACGCCTGAAGAAGTCAAGCGTCAGTGGGAAGATCTCAAGGCGCTTGAAAAAGCTGCCAAGGCCGGTGATCAAAAGCTTTCTGTGCTCTCTGATCTGCCAGCGGCTTTGCCCTCTTTAACTCTGGCTGAAAAAATCGGGCGCAAGGTGGCCCATGTGGGCTTTGACTGGCCTGAACTCAAGGGCGTGCTCGCCAAAATTGAAGAAGAATACCAGGAATTGCTCGAGGCCTGTGAGCAGGATGAGCCCGAGGCCATTTTTCATGAATTGGGCGATGTCTTTTTTACGCTCGTGAACCTGGCCCGTTGGTTTAAACTCGATCCTGAAGACGCCATGCGACAGACCAATGCCCGTTTCGTGCGTCGTTTTCAAGCCATGGAAGCAGCTTTGGCCGGACGCAGCCTGAAAGAGCTCGCGCTTGAGGAATGGGATATCCTCTGGAATCAGGCCAAGGAGCAGGTGGGGTGATCGCCTTTTTGCGGGGGATTCCCGCTGCATTTGGGCCCAGCAGTGTGACGCTTGATGTGCAGGGGGTGGGCTATGAAGTACAGCTCAGTGAGCGTTACCGTCTGCAATTGCAGGCTGCAGGCAAAGCTGAAGTGACGCTTTTGACTTGGCTGGCCCACCGTGAAGACAGCATGGAGCTGTTTGGCTTTGAATCCCGCCAGGAAAAAGAACTCTTTCTTTTGCTCAACCGGGTCAGTGGCGTGGGCCTGCGTACGGCGCTGGCGATTGTCTCTGCACTTGAAGTTTCAGAAATTATCACGGCGATTGCAGGCAATCAGCCCAAGGTCTTGACCCGTGCCCCCGGAATCGGGCAAAAAACAGCCCAGCGGATTATTCTGGAATTACGTGAGAAATTGGCGAAGATCTACCCTGATCTGCCGGTTTCTACTTCAGCGGGCCCGCTGGAACCTGGGATTCAGGAAGAAGTGGAAGTGACGCTTTTGGCCCTGGGCTATGGCCCTGATGAAATCGCACGGGCCTGGGGACTTTTGCCTGCTTCTGAAAATCCAGCCGATGCCGATGCCGTCATTCGTTTTTTGTTGACCCAATTGGGGCCCTGATCCAAAAAACAGGGTCTGGATCCGAAGTTCGTTACAAAATTTAATCAAAAGATAAGCCTCTTTTAGGGCTAAATCAAAAAATGGACGTAAGATCTGAAAAGGATGTTAGGATAATACTTGTGGAGATTATGCCCTGGAGGACATCATGACCATCGGTTACAATAACAATCAAGCAGCCCTGCTGGCAGGCATGAACCCTGTCGGTTATCAGCAGGCGGTTGCTGCTCCGGGTTATGCCCCTTATACCCCGAGTTATACCTTGCCGATTCAACCTGCTCCCATGCAGCCCCCCGGAATGAAAGTAGACAATTACGAATCTACCCGCGACAAGAACGCCGGAGATTTTGTGGCCGGATTCTTCACCGGCGCTGGCAAGGCGATCTATGATATGGGCCATGGCCTGTTCTTCCTGGGCAAAACCGCAGGCAATATCGTGACCCATCCGATTAAATCCGCTCAGTGGGTCGGGGGTGCCGCCATTCATGCCGTCAGCCATCCGATTCAAACGGGTGAAGCGATTGTCACCCTGCCTTTTAAAGTGGCCAATGGGATTGTTAAACCTTATTCACAAGCAATTCAACAGGGCCGTTATGGTGAAGCTCTGGGCCGTCTGACCGTTGACGTGACCGTGATTGCTGCCAGCTTTGGCAATAAACCTGCCGGTGGTGGCCCTGCGCCTGCACCCGGTCCCACTCCCCCTCCTCCGCCTCCTCCTGCACCTACACCTGTTGCAGATGTGGTCAGCGTGGTGGATGATGCCGCCAAGGTCGTTCCCGGCGGTGGCGTGACCAATAATGTCACCAGTCAGGTCGGTGATGTTCTGCTTGAAAAACTCGTCAATGTTGAAAATGTTGCTCCGGGTGCCACTGTCAATATCAATATCGGCAATGTCGAAATTGGCAAAACGGTGATGAGTGGAACCATCAATGCCACCAGTGGTGGCGGTGGTGCCATGAAGACTGTGGGTAAAATGGTTGAAAATGCAGACGAAGTGGCGAAGGTGGTTTCTCCCCAAACCGCCTATGAAGTCGCTCAAGCCGTTGAAACCGTGACCCCGGCCGCTGAGGTCGTGACGGTAGCGGCTGAACAGAGCCGAACCGTGGGCCAGATTATTGGCGGCGGGATTGATACGATTATCCAAGGGCCTGGCAAGGTCTTCAATGCAATTGGCGATGGCTTCAATGCTGTGGGCAATGGCATCAAGAATATTGGCAATGTGGTTCTCCATCCGCTGGATGCCCTCAAGGGCATGAACCCTGTCAACACGGCCGAATGGATTGGCAATGGTCTGCGCACCGGCGCCGATTTAACGGCCAAAGGCCTGGTCTTTGCCGCCCAGAACCCCAAACAGGCTTTGATTATCGCCGGTGCTGTAGGCCGGGGGGGCAAAGCCGCAGAAGATATTCTGATGGAATTCGATCTGGTTCGCTAAACGCGATCTCTGTTTTAAAAGCCCAGTCATTGACTGGGCTTTTGTGCTGAAAAAAATCTATTTTTTGTGTAAAATACAGTTATCTCTGTGTTTTGTTGTGTAAAATTAATTAAATCTTAAATTAAGGTAAAATTTTCAGCAAGTTTAATGGCTTTGCTTGCGATAATTCAGATCAGAGACCGTCTGTTCAGTGAAGGAGTGCCCCATGCAAATAGGACCCAAATCCCCCCAAAACCCGCAACCTGCGAAGCAAAGTTTTCAGGTCGGCAGCTATGATGAGGGGGCGCTCGATCTGGCGGACAAGGTCACGGTAGAGCGCAAACAAACCTTTAAAACCCGCGCTGAAGCGGTGGCTTTTGCAAAAGCCAATCCCGGTTCTGAGATGGTGGTGGAAAGGGTCAAGCCTGGTCAGGGCCTGGGTTATGACGTGTATCAGGTCACAATTCATGACAAAGGTCAAAAACTGGGATCGCTCAAGGATATGCAAAACCTGCAACTCTTTGACAAACCCGTCAATCAAATTCAAAAAGAAACCGGTCTGCACAGCCAGCGCGCTTTTTTCGTGACCGAGAATGGTGAGACCAGCCCCAATCTGTATCCCCAGAAATTTGACCGTACCCATTATGATAAACTGCGTGCCACGCTGGGTCTGCAAGACAGTAAACAGTGGTTCAAGCTGGTGGATAAGTATATGACGGCTCCTTCGCCCGAAGACAGCCTGCCCCCCATCAGCAGCAAAGAACTGGCCGATCTCAAATCCCATCTCAATCCTGGGGATATTATCATGACAGGCAATAATGGCTCGTTTATTCACGGGATTATCTACGTGGGCCAAGACAAAGAATTACAGGCCCAGCTTGAAAAGAAATGGAAGATGGCGCCTGGCAGCCTCAACGGCGAAGGCCTGATTCTGCATTCTTTGGCGGCAGACCACGGCGCAGAGATTGAAATCAATGGCAAAAAACAGCACCAGCCCCCCGGTGGGACAGGCGTGATTATCGATACGATTGAGCGCTACAATGCCCGCAATCCCCGCGATGTGATGATTGCTGTTGAGGTCAAAGGTTCGACCGAGGCCGATCGCAAGGCCGTGATCGCCGAGGGCAAGAAAATGGTTGGCAAAGGCTATGACAATGGCTTCAATACCTTTGATGACCGCGATATCTATTGCACCGAGTTTATTTATAAATCCTGGCTGGCCTCACCCGATGCCGCCCCAGAATTTGCCACCCAGTTGCACCCTTTGATTCCGCAAACCTCAGCCCCTGTTTCAGGGTGGCTTTATGACAAGGTTTCAGATAAAAAGCAACAGGAAATGAAAGACGATGGCTATCTCTACCAGGAAATGGTCATGACCGATGGTATTATTACCAGCCCCTCGGTCCATTTGAAATGGGCCAGTCAGAATGCCGATCAGTCTGAGTTTTTCAAGAAACATGAGCGTTGGGCCGAGGGCATGGCCGGTAAAATTTCCCCGGATTATAAAGCCCTTTTGCAGGAAAATGTCCCTGAGCAGGCGGCGCGCTCCAATGAACTCTTGGGCCAGATTCGCACGGCTTCAGCCCGTACCCGCCAGCAACTGGCGGCTCCTGAAGCGCCGGCGAAACCTGTGGTGCCCGCCCCACCGCAAAAACCCAGCCATTAAGGCAAAGGCTATTTCAATGCTGAGGATTTTCGCCTGCGCCTTGATTCGGCATGATTTGTTTGACTGAGTGCTTTGCTGCTAGAAGGTTTGTCTGCGTTAAAAAGCCCCTTTACGGGGCTTTTGCAGTTTTTTCCTGGAAAGGCAGCAATTGAGCGGGTTCAGGATATACTGGAGTATCACACAAGGAGATGCGGGAGCGGTTCTCGATTTTAATTCCCGCGCAAGGCAATGAAACAGGCAGAAATGAAACTTCCCTATCTGGCAGAATGTGATGTTTTGGTGCTGGGAGGCGGTTCTGCTGGTGCTGCTGCTGCGATTGCGGCTGCCCGTAGCGGAGCGCGCACGATTCTGGTTGAGCAGAATGGTTTTTTGGGCGGGACCTCTACCGCTGCCCTGGTCACGCCGATGATGGCCAACCATTTGCAGGAAAAACCGCTGAACCAGGGGATTTATCTCGAAGTGCTGAACACCCTGCTCGAAACGGGAGACGCTGCGGTGTATAAGGACGGCAACGCTGGTTGGTTCAACCCCGAAATGCTCAAACTGGTGCTTGAGCAAAAAGCGGTTGAGGCGGGAGTGCGCCTGTTTTACCATGTTTATTTCTCCGAAGCCGTGGTTGAAGATCGGGTTTTAAAGGGCGTGGTGGTCGAAACCAAATCCGGGCGCGGCATGATTGCCGCAGAGGTTTGCATTGACGCGTCTGGCGATGCCGATCTGGCGTTTCAGGCCGGGGTGCCGATGGTGGTGGGCCGCCCCGAAGATCATGCCAATCAGCCGATGGCCTTGCGTTTTAATTTGGGCCATGTCGATCTGATCAAGGCCCGTGATTATTTCGCTTCTTTGGGAGAGTTTGATTGGACAGACAATCCCCACGACCCAGAATTGCCCCTCTGGACGACTGCCTGCACCTGGGATAAGTCCTGGCCGCTCAGCCCTGTTTTTCAAGCTGCGGTGGCAGCTGGGGACCTGAGTGAAGATGATGCCGCCTATTTTCAGATCTTTACCGTACCGGGCCGTCCGGGAGAAGTGGCTTTTAATTGCCCGCGCATGGATCAGCTTAAAAATTCACTTGATTTTCAGCAACGCAGCCAGGTTCAGGTTGAAGGCAAGCAGCGGATTCTCAAGCTTTGGCGCTTTTGCCAGCACTATTTGCCGGGCTTTGAAAAAAGTTTCATTGCCCAGATTGCGCCCATGCCTGGTATTCGTGAATCACGCCGGATTGTGGGTGAGTATGTGCTGAGCAGTGAAGATTTTTTTGCTGCGCGTAAATTCCCCGATGCGATTGCCCGCAACAATTACCCGATAGATATTCACAGCCGCGACAAAAGCGGAGGCCTGCATTTTATGAAGGCGGGAGATTATCACGAAATTCCTTTTCGCTGTCTGTTGCCGCTTGAAATCGAGAATCTTCTGGTGGCGGGGCGTTGTCTTTCAGCGGATTTCGCGGCCCAGGGGGCTGTGCGGATTATTCCCAACTGTTATGCCATGGGGCAGGCCGCAGGTACTGCCGCAGCTTTGGCTGTGCAGCAAGCCTGCAGTCCACGGGAGCTGGATTCTGAAACCCTGATGGCGGCCTTGCAGACCCAGCAGCTATTGGCCTAGCCCTCACTTAAGTCTCGAAGTTGTCAGAGAGGCAGTGAAAGCCGTCGAGATTTGAATCGCATTGCCCCGTTCTTGTTTGCGTTTTTCATGATCAGCACAGCACATATTTAAAATAAATCGGACTGCCAATCATCCAACTGAGTGGGTCTCCTGATGCCCCATTGGGGGTGATATAAGCAATATCTTGTGTTCCTGCAAACCAAGTGCAGGAAACACGGCTGATTGGCTCATATGC